>NZ_CP190130.1:0-32242 GCF_050320105.1 Kribbella polygonati
GGCGTGGTCGCCACCCGGGGATACATCAGGACGAACTCCGTCGCCGCGCCGATCACCGCCCGGATCTCCTCGTCGGTCGCCATGCCGATCATGGTCCAGCACGGCCGGGCGGCCTGGCGGTCCGGATCGCGTCAGATCCTGTCCAAAATGCGAAGCGGACTCCACCGGGTACGTGGCGCGGCGGGTGTCCTGCCTAGCACCCCGGGCCTCGGCGTCCAGCTGGCGCACCGCGGCCTTCCGGGCGTCTCTCCCTCCGGTCGGCCGCCCGCTCCGGGCACGGTTCCAACCGCGAACCGACCCTCTGGCGGATCGCGGGTCGACAGCTGGACTCCGAGCCTCTTCCGGCGCGCTGAGCGGCAGGAGCGGGCAGGCCCAGAAGGGCTGCCGCGCGAACGGACACCCTAGTCGGAATGTCCCACCGGGCTAGAACATGCTTTCGAATGTATGCCATTCTGGCCGCATGGTGGGACGGTTCAATGTGCGGGCGGGATCCGGTGACACGGACTGGATCGTGTTCGACAACGCGGCGAACGGGAACCGAGGCTCGGGCCTGACCGAGGACGCGGCGCACCAGCTGGCCGCGGATCTTGAGTTGCAGTACGACGTGTACGGCCCGCGCAAGCCGGAAGAGGTCCGGCGGTTCGCACAGCCGGTACCGGTCGAACGGATCGGGCAGCCCGGAGTACTGGCCGGTTGGCAGGACTGCTGGGTTCGCGACCGGGGGATCTGGGTCGGGCGGGTGAAGACCCGCGAGCAGAGGTACGTGTGGATCCCGGGAAGCGAACTGCGGAAGGTCGACGTGATCTGACGACCGTGAGGTACTCCGTACTTCCGTAGTTACGGAGACGCGCAGAGGGGCCCAAGCTGGCTGCGCTTGGGCCCCTCTTGCGGGTGTGTCAGTCGTTGCAGACGTTGAAGGTGATCACCCGCGGTTTCTCGCCCGGGTTCGCCGTACCGATCTGGGTTGTGTCCGAGCGCCGATCGTCCAGCCAGGCGGCGGCGAGGCTGTTCCCGACCCGGTCGGCCGCAACCTTCCGGGCGTGGTTCTCGTCGTCGGCGGCAACGACCAGCTCCTGAAAGTCGCCGTACTCGACGCTGTCGAGCCGCACCAGGTGGAACAGCTGGAGCAGCTGCTCGGCCTCGTCGTTCACTGGCCGCCGCCGGCGGCCTCGAAGGTGCAGCTGCGGGTACTGCGAGAGCTCGGGGTCCGGCGGATCCGGTCCCGCAGCCGCGGGCTTGCAGGCACGTTGCCGAGCCGGTGGTGAAGCGCCGTCCAGGCCCCGAGGGCAACGGCGTACGCCTGGGTCCCCAGTTCCAGCCGGACGAGCCGCACGCGCCAGACCTCGCGGTACTGCACGAGCGCCGGACGTTCCAGGCCGGCGGTCATCTGCCGCGTCCGGTTGTAGCCATAGGCGTAGTCCGCTTCGTGTCGGGCGTTCGAGCTGGGGGCCGTGGTGGTCAGTGACATGATGTGTATCTCCTGCCGTGAGTGGTGGGAACTGGTGGCCGGGCCCGGGTCTCAAGTCGGGGTCCGGCCACCGCTGTCTCCAGCTGGTGCTGGAGCAGGTCTAGCGCTCGTGTTTCTTGCCGAGCTGGGCTCTGATCTCCTGCTGCGCCTCCTCGACCATCTCCGGGGTCGGCTGGGGCGCGGGGGCCGAGCCGTGCGTGGTGGCCCACCACTGGGCCAGCTCGCCCCCAAGCTTCACTCCGGGGACCGGCGTCGGGTGGTGGACCAGGTCGCCGTCGCCGAGGTGGCGTTCGTACGCCTGCGCGGTACCGGTGCCGGGCAGACACGCTTTCAGCTCGACCTTGATCCGAGCGACCGCGCTCGGCCGGTACCGGTCGTGCCAGTCCATGAGCTTGAACGCCGTACCGGAGGCGCCGTCTACCGCGTCGAGGAAGCCGCTGTACAGCACGTGCAGATCAGCTACGACCGGGTCGTGCCACATCCAGCAGTGCGTCAGCTCGGCATCGGCGTACCGCAGGTACACCTCCTGGACCCACCCGGCCAGGTCGCGCAGCTGCTCGCTGGCGTCCGTGGCCTTGGTGACGGTGAGCCAGTGGAACCGCGGTTCGGGCGGTTCGTCGTCGCCGGACCGGAGGACGGCGTCCTCCATGTCCCGGACGTGCTCGCCGAGCCGCTTCACGGTCCGCGTGAGTTCCAGGAGGGTCCGCTGGGCGGAGTCGTTGCCGTCCTTGGCCTCGTTCGCGGTCCGTGAGACCTCCTCGGCGAGCTCGTTCACGTCGTGCAGCTCGCCGCGCATTTTCTCGAGGTCCTGGGCGAGGACCCGGACGGCGGCCGCGTCCGCGGGCTTGGGCGCGGACCTGGGTTCGGTCATCGTTCTGACTCCGGCTTGGGCACGAACCACTGATCGATCGGGTCAGGGGTGGGTGAGGCGGTGGGCTCGTTGTTCGCCGCGGCTTCGGTGACAGTCGGCTCCGGCGTTGACCAGCTCGGCACCGGGGCCCAGCTCGGCGCGGCGGGCGCCGCCTGCGGGGCGTCCTGCTTCCTGTCCTTCGTCTTGCGGTCGCGCTGGCGCGGGGCCTTGGGCGCCGTGGTCGGCGCGGCCGGAGTCTCCGGCGCCTTGGGTGCTTCCGGTTCCGGGGTCGCTTCCGGGGCGGGGGTGGTGGCGGCCGGCATCGGGATTGCGTCACCGACCCGGAGGTCGTCGCCGATGCCCTTGTCCCGGTAGTTCGTCTCCGTGATCACCTCGAACGGGTTCGCCTTCCGGGCCCGGTTGATATCGCGCCGCTTCCACGCCATTTGCGTCCGGCCGAGGCAGATCGGCATGCCGCGCTTGGACACCATGCAGGTCCCCGCGGGAAGGTTCGCGATCGTCCCCTCGGCCAGGATCGGCTCACGCCGGGTGGTCGTGCTGGTCAGCTTCCCTGCCGCGTCGAGCGTCTCCACGACGACGTCGCGCTCCCCGGACAGCGTCGACCAGGCGTGCAGGTCCTCGGTGTCGCGGGTGCCGCCGTACACGAGCAGGGTCGCGGTGTTGTTCAGGATCGTTCCTGCCGCTTCGTCGCCCCACCGGTCCCGCAGCTGCGCCCGGGACTGGAGGCTGTAGTGGATCGTGATCCCCCGGCCGCCCATGTCGGCCGTCCACCGGTGGAGCGGTACCGGGCAGATGAGAGCGGCCTCATCCAGGGCCAGGGTCAGCGATGGGTCCAGCCGGTTCTGCGGCATCGTGGACGCGATCTCGCGCGCCTTCCGCGCGAACTCGGCCACCAGTGCCGCGATCAGCGGCGCCGACGTACCGGTGTCGCCTTCGAGCATGTAGACCGTGGCGCGCTCACGGATCAGCCGCTCCACGTCCACGAGCTCCTCGGGGCCGGGGTCGCCGATACTGGCTGCCCGCGAGTTGTTCAGCCACCGCAGCGCGGGCATCACCGATGTGGTGATGCTGGTCTGGGTGCGCGAGTTCGTGCCGAAAAACTGCTTCGCGGCGAGCCGCATGGTGCGCGCCTCCGGGCTGTTGCTCAGCGCAACGTCCACCTCAGCGGCCTTCTCGTCACTCGGGTCCGTGACCCAGGACAGCACCGCCCGCATTGGCAGATCCTGCAGCGCGGCCGCGTGCAGCAGCACCGACAGGATGCCGCGCGCCAGCTCGGCCCAGTGCTCGGCGTCGCTCGACGCTGCGGCCGGGATCATGTCGGCGGCCCGCAGCTGCGCGGTTTCGGGGTTGCGGCACCCGACCAGCGGGGACCACTTCAGCGTCGAGGACCAGCCGCCCAGGCCGCCGGGGTTGAAGATGTGGACCTCGCTCGGTGGCCGGATCACCCGGTGCCCGAAGAGGGTCCGCTTCGTCACTCCGGCGCGGCGAAGCGGCGCGGTCAGCTCGACCAGGTCGACCCGGGTCGACGTCGCCAGGACGGCGCCGGGGGCGTCGGCGATCCGGCACGCCAGCTCACCGGACTTGCCGGTCCGCGGTCCGCCGAACCGTGCGGTGACGTCCTCGTTCGGCGACCACACCGGACGACGTCCGGCGCTGGCAACCTTGGTCGCGTACTCGGTGACGGGCGTGCGCAGCAGCACCCACCACTGCCGAAGCTTGCCCGAGCGGGCCAGCGAGGGCTTGAGTACGACGGCCTTCTTCCGCATGGCCCAGCTGGACGAGACCTGGAGGTGGTCAATCCAGCTCGCCGTGCCGCCGTGGCGCTGCCGCCGGCGGTCCCACCGGGACAGGGTCGCGTTGGTGCTGCGGCGGCCGCGCATCCAGTAGACGACCGCGGACACGCTGAGCACCGGTCCGATGATCATCACGGCGAGGCCGGGACCGCGGTCGACGGCCGCGTAGTAGGGATAGCCCACCGCGCCGATGAGCAGGCCGAGCACGAAAGTGCGCTGCGGGAAACTACGATCTTTCTTGGTCACTCCGGGTCCCTCCGGGTTGATCAGTGGGCGGCGGTGCGCGCTATCGCGCCGTCGCCCCGCCTACTTCGGGGCTGCTACTCGCCTCGCGCGGTCAGGTACTCGTCCAACGCCTCGTCGGCCACGTGCCACAGCTTCCGGCCCGACTTGGCGACGTACCGGTCAAGCCGATCCTTCACCTCGCCGGACACCCAGCAGTTCAACGCGCGTCTTTTTGCAGGTTCCTGCAGCTCCCCTGGTGTTTCGTCGGTCATCGCGGGAGCCTCTCCTCAGTGACGGTTCCGTCACCGGTTGGTGACGTCACAACCACTGTAGATGCTTGTAGATCTTTCTACAAGCCTGTAGGCTCCATCGCGTTAGAGCGATTGTTTGAGGAGTCTCCGGTGACTGACCGCGACATGGAGTATCCGCTGCGACAGGTGGCGGGTCAGCTCGATTTCGGGTCGGTGTGCGCGGCCGAGTGGCCGCGGATCGGCGGCGACGTAGTACCCGGAGGCTGAGATAGTCGGCCCCCTGCAGGCGCGGGAACGCCGCAAGGGGCCTTGATCGGTGACCTGTCTTAGGAGGACCCGACCCATGGAAGACCGTAGTAGCTCGCCGAGCGAGCACAAGCCCGGGGACGCCCCGGTACGTCGTACCGACGAGAGGACCCAGACGGTGAGCAGCACTCGTGAGCTGGTCGACCCCGCCTCGCTGAAGAAGCGGCGCAACATCGGTACCGGCTTGGTCGTCTTCGCCGCCGGCGTCGCGATGTTCGCGAGCGGGTGGGGTATGTGGCATTTCTTCAGTGACCTGCCGTCGCTGAGCCACTGGTACCTCGTGCTGCCGATGTTCCTGCTGTTCGACTCGGCGGCGGTCGCCTGTGCGTGGAACGCCCGCATCAACCGCCTGTCGTACGGGCGGATGGGGACCGAGGGCTGGCTCGTGTGGTTGTTCGCGGCCGCGTCGGGGCTCATGTCAGCGAGCGACACCAGCGGCCGGGCGGCCGCCGTACGGTTCGCCGCGCCGTTGGTTGCCGCGATCCTGTTCGAGCTGCTGATCCGGGGTGAGCGCCGCGACCTCACGAACCATGACGGTCCGCTGGCGCGGATCCGGCGCCGGACGCTGGCGCGGTTCGGTCTCCTGGACGACGTCGACCAGGACGACGAGCAGGCCGCGCGGGCGCGCATGGCCGCCAAGCTGGCCGCCCTCGCCCACCGCGTGCACCAGCTGGACGAGGGCACCCGGGCTCGTCGGCGGGCGGTACGGCGGTACCACCGGCAGCTGCAGACCGCCTCCGTCCGGATGGGGTTCGCGACCGACGAGGCCATGATCGAGGAGGTACGGCGGGGCCTGGATGTGCTGTACCGGAGCGTGGCCGGGACCGGCCCGGACTCGGTCGCGGACCTCAACGTCTGGCGATCGGCCGAGCCGGGCGAGATCCCGGCCGCCCAGGTGGCGGAGACCGTGGCCGAGCGGGAAGCGCCCTCGGCCGGCGGTCAGCTGGAGATGGTGGTGGGCGGGCCTCTGCGGCCGCGTGGGGGTCCACGGCGGCGCCGGGTTGGGCGGCGGCTGGCACGCCGTCGTACGGCCGCCCGGGACGTAGCCACGATCACCGCTCAGACGGTCGACGTACCGGCCGAGCAGCCCACCGAGAAGGGGCGGCGGGGCGCGAGGTCGACCGACCTTGAGCCGGTGCTGGAGCAGTACGGCGAGCAGCTGGCCGACGAGCTGCGCACGAAGGGCAAGCTCTCCCGCTACCGCGTCGAGCAGACGACCGGGCTCGGGACGCGACCCGCTGAGCGGGTGCGGGAGGCCGTCGAGGAGCGCGTGAACCGGGAGCGCCAGGCCGCGCGCTTTGCTGGCGCCACCGGGTAGCCGCGCTGGTGCTCGGCCGGACGCCTAGAGGGGTGGCGCGCTCGGCGCGCTGCCCCTCTTTCATGCCCTCGCTCCGCTCGATTGACCCCGCGCCACAACTACCTAGAGTGATGAAACCCTGAAACCGCCTACAAGCCATCCACCTAGAAGCCACTCCTTCCAAGTACGAACCACAACTACAAGAACCCCTTGAACCTTCAGTTATCAGCTAATAACCACGAATCCTTGTCACCACCCATTGCCTAGAAGCTCACCACCAAGAACAATCAATCACACCTAGGCATCTCTATCGAATAGGATTGTTCCGGCGCCTGCGGCGCCGGAACGAGAGCGGAGGAGCTCACCTTGGTCACGTCACTTTCCAGCGGTCACTCGGCCGAGTACCTGACTGGTCAGGTCGGTGCTGGCCGGGAGTCCTACTACCTGGACGCGACTACAGCGGGTGAACCTCCGGGCCGCTGGTACGGGAAGGGTGCGGAGGCATTCGGGCTCGTCGGCGAGATCGACCACGAGGTCATGCACGCCCTGTACAGCGAGTTCCGCGACCCTCGGGACCCCAAGTTCGAGGACGCCGAGACGAGGTCCGAGGCGGCCCGTCTGGGGCGTGCTCCGGGCCGGTACAAGTCCGCTGCGGAGATCCTGGCGGACAAGATCGAGGCGGCCCGGAGCCAGTCTGTCCGGATCGAGGCCGGGCAGAACGGGCTCGCGCCGACGTTCGCCGAGCCGGGAGCCGCCGACCAGGTCGGCGTCAGCACGGAGGGGCTGCTGCCCGAGCAGGTCGAACGGCTCGCGCTCGACGCCGAGCGGGAGGCGCGGCAGCCCGTGGCGTTCCTGGACGCGACGTTCAGCCCGCCGAAGTCGGTGACGGTCGCCCATACCGCGTTCTCCCGGATGGAGCTGGACGCCGAGAAGGCCGGCGACCTGTCCGGCGCGGCCGAGTGGCGGCACCGGCGGCTGGTCGTGGAGGAGGCGATCTGGGCCGGGAACCAGGCCATGCTCGACAACCTGTCCGAGCGGGCAGGTTTCTCGCGGACAGGTCAGCACCGCGGGAAGAACGGGAACGGGTCCGGGCGGTGGATCGACGCCCACGACTGGACCGTGGCGAGCTTCTTTCAGCACACCTCGCGGGACCTGGATCCCCAGCTGCATGTCCACAACGCGATCCTGAACAGGGTGGTGTGCGACGACGGGCAGGTCCGCACGCTCGACTCCAAGAGCATCTATGCCCACCGTCAGGGCGCCGGGACGATCGGCGACCGGACGATGGAGGCGTACCTGACCGCTCGACTCGGCACCCGGTGGGTGATGCGCAAGGACGGGGTTGGCCGCGAGATCGAGGGCATCGGGCAGGCCGAGATGGACCTGTTCAGTGAACGGTCCGCCAAGATCGGCCGGAAGCTGTCCGGGCTGGTCGAGGAGTTCCGGACCCACTTCGACCGTGAACCGACCGCGCTCGAGCTGGACAGAATGCGGCGGCAGTCCACCATGGCCACCCGGCGCGCCAAGACGCACGACGGCGAGACCCGCGGGCAGATGCTGGACCGGTGGGACGACGCGCTCCGGGGCGAGCTCGCCGGCGGGCTGTCCAGGGTCGCGGCGAATCTCGCGACGACCCACGCTGAGGCCCGGGCCGCCGGACGGCTCGCCTCGGCGCCGGATCTGTCCGCCAACGACCACGCCGAGGCTCTGGCCGACCTGCCCGAGGGCTGGACAGGTGGGCAGAGCCCCGCCGAGGACGGCGACCTGTCCGCAGACGTAACGGGCGGACATACCGGCGGCCGGGTCGATCTGCCCGCCGAACGGGCAGACGGGCAGAACTCGGGCGCGGGCGACGATCTGCCCGCCGAATGGGCAGGTGGGCAGAACCCGGCAGGATCAGCTCAGCCCGGAACCGGACAGGTCGGCGGACAGGGCGTAGATCCGCAGGTCAGCCAGGCTGTAGCGGGCATGTCCGCCCAAGAGATCGAGCAGCGGATCGAGCAGCTTTCGGTGTCGGCGGACTACGACGAGATGAACGCCGAGCGGCTGGAGGACGCGGACAATCCGGCTGGTGCGGCGCGACTGCGGGCCGACGCCGAGGAGTCGCGCCGCCAGGCCGACGAGCTGTCCCGGGCCGCCGGCCTCGGCAGCCTCTACACCGACCCCGAGGACGAGTGGGCAGACGGCGAGGGTGAGGACTCCGACCTGTCCGATCTGTCCGCGATCGCCGAACAGACCGCCGCCGGAACCAGCCCGGGCGGTACGGCGGACAGAGCCACTGGGCGGATGGTTCAGCCCGTCAACCTGTCCACCATCGAGGAGCAGCTGGTCCAGCAGCGGCAGGGCCAGCAGCGGCCGACCTGGTCTGACACGGGCGTGATTGCCGAAGCGGTCGCCGCGTGCCAGAAGTCGCGCGCCGCGTTCTCCCGGTCCGAACTGATCCGTCAGGTTCTGCTCGCTCTGCCCGACAACCTGCCCACCGTGCGGGTGGGCATGATCGCCGAGACCCTCGCGGACCGGGCCCTGGCCGACGCCGGCCAGGTCGTCCAGGTGACCGGGGCCCAGCCGACCCGGACTGTCCCGCGCGAGCTGCAGCTGGCTAGCGGTGCCAGCGCGTACGCCGCTCCGGGCGGGATCCGGTACGCGACCCAAGGCCACATCGTCGCCGAGCAGGCTCTCCGGCGGGCGAGCGTCGAGCGCGGCCGCCGCGCCGTCGACGTCCACCCGGTCGAGCAGTGGCTGACCACGTCGACCCCCGGGCAGAGCCTCGGCCCGGACCAGGCCGCAGCCGTGCGCGGACTGATGACGTCCGGTGCCGCGCTGTCGGTGCTGGTCGGTCCGGCCGGGACCGGCAAGAGCCACACGGTCGGGGCCCTGTCCGAAGGCTGGTCGAAGCTGACCGGCGGCCGCGTGTTCGGTCTGGCGACGTCGCAGATCGCGACCGAGGTTCTGGCCGAGGACGGCGTGACCGCCCGGAACATCAGCCAGTGGCTGATCCTGCAAGCCCGGCTCGCGCAGGACGGACAGGCTCGTCCCGCGGACCGGCAGTTCCAGCTCACCGCGGACGACCTGGTCGTGGTGGACGAGGCGTCCATGGTCGACACGGTCCAGCTGGAGCGGATCCGGCGGTACGTCGACCGGGCAGGCGCCCGGCTCGTGCTGACCGGCGACCCGCGCCAGCTCGCCGCGGTCGGCGCCGGCGGCGCAATGGAGATGCTCGCGGACGGCGTCGCTGAGACGTACACGCTCGCCGAGGTACGGCGGTTCGACAACGCATGGGAGCGGAAGGCGTCGCTGCAGCTGCGCGACGGCGACCCGAACGTCATCCACGAGTACGATCGGCGCGGCCGGATCATGACCACCGGCACCCGCGAGAACGCCGGGGCCCAAGCCGCCCGCGCGTACCTGGGCGACAGCCTCGCCGGGAAGCGGAGCATTGTCGTCGTCCCGACCAACGCCGAGGCGGCCAGCATCTCCGCCCACATCCGGGACGAGCTCGTGCAGCTCGGACGGGTCGAGGCCGAGGGCACCATCCTCGGCCTGGACGGGAACGTGTGCGGGGTCGGCGACCTGGTCCAGGCCCGCAAGAATGCATGGTCCCTCGGCGTCATCAACCGCCGCCGGTACGTCGTGGAGGAGATCCACGAATCCGGCGACATGGTCGTACGGGTCGACGGAACTACGGAACTACGGACCCTGCCCGCGTCGTACGTACAACAGCGCCTGACCCTCGCGTACGCGTCCACCGCCCACTCGGCGCAGGGGATCACCGTCGACACCTCGCACGCCGTCATCAGTGAGCAGATGAGCGCCGAAGCGCTGTACGTCGCACTGTCCCGCGGCCGCGAGGCCAACACGGCATGGGTCGTGACCCAGCCGGAGGTCGCCGACGAGGAGACCGGCGCGACCCATGGCCGCGAGCGCCGGAGCGCGAACGCGGTCATCGCCGCGGTGCTCGACCAGGAGGCCGAGCTCGAGCGGGCCGCGCTGGTGCAGCAGTCCGAGGACGTCCGGCGGGCACGGTCCATGTACACGGTTCACGCCCAGTACGAGGAGGCCATGCGGTTTGTCGACCGGATCCGGACCGACCGCTGGCTGGACCAGCTCGCCGCCGAGGAAGTCCTGTCGGAGGACGAGCGGCTCGCACTGGCCAGCGACCAGGCAACCGATCAGCTGTCGCGGTTGCTCCGGGTCGCCGAGCTGGCCGGCCACTCTCCCACGCTCGTCCTGCGCGAGGCCGTGACTGAGCAGCACCTGGACAACGCTCAGAGCATCGCGCAGGTACTCCAGTACCGCATTACGCAGAAGCGCGGCAGCATGCGGCCGACCGAGGACCAGCTGGGCGACTCCCAGCCGCTCGACGTCCCCGAGCACTGGCAGCAGCACCTGGACGAGCTCGGCGAGGCTGCCGCCGATCGGCGCCGCCAGCTGGGCACCGAGGTCGCCGAAGAACCGGAGGAGTGGGTGCTCGACGCCCTCGGGCCGGTGCCCGAGGACCTGGTCGCCCGGGCCGAGTGGGAACACCGGGCCGGGGTGGTCGCTGGGTACCGGGAAGCCCACCCGAGCGACCACGAGGACGGCGCCGTGCTCGGTCCCGCGCCGGGGGCGTCGACCCCGGAAAAGCGCGCAGCGTGGCACGCCGCCTGGAACGCGCTCGGCCGCCCGGAAGCGAGCGAGGAGGAGATCCACCTCAGCGAGGGAGCTCTCCGGATCCGGGTCAAGGCTTGGGAACGTGAGCAGCAGTGGGCGCCTCGGCCGGTTAACGCCGAGATGCGCGCCACCGGACAGAACCGCGCCCGCTACGAGCAGGAGGCCGCGATCCTGCGCGCCCAGGCCGACGCCACCCGCGACAAGGCCGAGCGCGAGCGGCTGACCGACGAAGCCGAAGGCCGGCAGGCGCTCGCCGAGACCATGCGCGAGATCGAGGCCGGACTCGCTGCAGTGGCCGAGGAGCGCGCCGCCTGGTACGTCGAGACCGCCGCGACCCGCGAGGCCGCCGACCGCGCCCGGGTCGAGCTCGCGTCCCGCGGCCGCGATATCGGCGGCGAGGACGACCGGGTCACGACCGAGGAGTGGCTCGCCGCACACGACGCTGCCATCCGCGCCGAGGAAGCCGCCCGGGAGCAGCACGAAGAGGAGGAGCTCCGCGCCGCCGAAGTCCACCTGACCGACGAGGAACGGCGCCTGGCCGACGAGATGACCAGGCGTACCGCCCAAGTCATCCAGGCCCAGACCGAGCTGGAGCAGAAGATCGTTGACGGCAAGCGCCAGCTGGAGCAGCAGTTCGCCGACGCCGTCGCCGACGAGGCGGAATCCGAACGCGAGCGCGCCCGCCAGGAGGAGCTGGAAGCCCGCGCGTTCTACGCCCGACAGCAGGCGGACCAGGTCGAGATCCTCGACCCGGACGACGTCGTCGCGCAGGCTCCCGCCGACGCCACTACCACCGAGGTGGAGGTGATCGACGCGGAGCTGGTCAACGTCGACCACGCCGAACACGCCACGTCGTCCAGCGATCACGAGGCAGTCCAGGCTGACCCGATCGACGCCACCGCCGACACGGAGGACGACAACGCCGGGGTGGTCGACGCCGAGCTGGTCGAGCAGACAGCGGACCACCAGGCCGAGCAGGTCACTGATGCCACGACGACCGAGGCGGACGAGGTGATCGACGTCGAGGTGATCGACCCCGGCCTGGACGACGTCGACCAGGCCGCCCGGAGCTCGGACGACGAGGCGACCGCCCCGCCGGAGGCCCGCGAGACCGAGGCCGAGCCCGAAGCAACCGACGAGCCCGCGGCGAGGACCGACCACGCCTCGCCGGCAGTCGAGGACGGGTCGGACCACACCCGCGAGGAGCGCGAGCTGCCGCGCGGCGTGCCGACACCCGCCGAAACGGAGGTCGCCGTCGACCAGGCGCAGGCCGCCGCCGAGCAGCTCCGGAACCGGCGGAGCCAGGAGCAGGCCCGCAAGCAGGCCGAGGCCGATCGGCTCGCCGAGCACGAGCAGGAAGCCCGAGAGGCCGCATGGCGCGAGCGCGAGCTCCGCGACGCCCGGGACGCAGCCGCCGCCCGCGACGCCGCCCGCGCGGACGCCGACGACCAGGACGACGTCCTCGAACGGTAGCTCGAAGGCTCCGATGCCCCATGCTCCGCAGTTCCGTACGTACGGAGCTGCGGAGCATGCGGCGTCCCTGAGGGCAGACGAACACCCGCTCGGCCGTTACCCTCGAAGCTATGGCGCTGCAGATTTCACCCGCCGCGCTCGGCCGGCCACTCGCCGACGTCGAGCGTGTGCATGCGCTTGTACTAGCCAACCTCCAGGCGAGGCGGGCGGCTGTTGGCGCTGGAGCGCCCGACGACCGGGAGTCTGAGCGCGCCTCCGGCATACTCCGGGCGCTGTACTGGCTGAGCGGTCAGCCGGTGGGACCGTTCAGCGACGGCGCCGCGGACAGCGTCGATCGCGTCCTTTGGGAGGCCCGGCTCGGCGAGGCCGTCGTGAAGGGCAAGCCGAGCCGCTTCACCGTCTACCAGGCCCTCGGGATCGTTGAGCTTCTCCGATGGGCCGCCGGACGGTACGACGAGCTGCCGGGATTCGCGCCGAAGGACGCGCAGCAGCAGTCAGCCTGACCCAGTTGTACGTACGCAGAGGCCCCCTGGACTCTCCGGTCCAGGGGGCCTCTGCTGCCGTTCGTCAGGGCTCGCGGAGCCCGTTGTGCGACTGGCCGCTGAGAGCCTTCTTCGCGGCTGACAGCGCCGCGGCCGCCTCGTGCAGCAGCTGCCGAGCTCGCTCGAGCTCAGGTTCGGCCTGGTCGATCGACTCGGCCGGGTCCCGCGTCTCGTCATCCTCGAACACGTCGTACGTAGTGAGCGACGCCCGGAGCGAGGAGCCGACGTGCTCCCCGAACGTCGAGAGATCCCGCAGCGCCGGGACGACGTGGTCCAGGAGGTCCAGCACGAGCGGTGCCGCCAAGCCGGGCTCGCGTCCCGGCTCGGTTCCCCAGTCGAGCCAGCGGGCCGCGCTCTCCAGGTCGCCCGCGGCCGCGATGAGCATGTCACTCGACAGCGGCGGCAAGGAGGCGGTACTCGGTGAGTTCTCGGTCATCAGGTGATCTCCCCTTCAGATCAGTGCAGTTGCGAACGCCACGACCAGCAACCAGCCCAGGTGCCAGGACTGGTCCAGCTGATACGCCCCGCCCGGCGAGGCGTAGTAATCCTCCTTCCCGACCACCCGCGCGAGCCACGCGAGCGGATACCTCCGGTCCGCCCAATAGTGCGTACCCGCCGAGATCACTTGCCCGGCGACGAACCCCGCCGGGTTGATCGGCAGGGCGAACACGATCCAGACCAGGGCGACGATCCCAGCCGTCGCGAGGGTGTACGTCGCCACGTGGGCCAGGCACGCCTGGACACCCTCCGGCGCCCGGCGACCTTTCCGGGTGGCCTGACCGTTGGTCTGGACCCAGTGGTCCGCGACCGCGTGAACGGCGTACAGCGCGACACCGACAGCGCTGAACGTCTCGGCCGGGGATGCGGCTACTACCATCGACTTCTCCGTTTCTTCAGGCGAAGGTTCGGGGATCCAAGGCCGGCAGGCGTGTTCACAGCACCCCTGCCGGTCGCTCATTCCGGGCGCGGCGCGTCCACGGTCGCCGCCGCGAGCAGCTCGGCGGCGACCGAGCGCGAGATCGTGAAGACCAGCGGTTCGTACTGGTTGCGCGGGAACAGCCGCAGCAGCCACCAGCCGTCTTCCGCTCCCGGGTAGACCGAGACCTCTTGCTCCGGGCCGAGCGTCAGCTGGCCGACTGCCGGAAATCCCTTCGCCGGAGTGAGCGGCTGCAGCGTGTCCAGGAACGCCACGCCCCCCTCCCCCAGATCGAAGGTCGCGCCCTGGTTCGGCAGCTGCACGCCCTTGCCTGCACGTTCCGCCGCCGCGTCGGCGGCCGTTTCCCGCTCCCACTGCTCGAACCGTTGCGCGACCAGCCCCTCCTGCTCGGGTGGCGCTGGCAGCTCGACGGGCGCGTACGAGAGATGCGGGTTGAGCTCACCTCTCGCCCAGGTGGCCCAGTGCGATCCGTTCGCTTCGATCCGCTTCCAGCGCGATCGAAGCGTGCCGATCGGCTCGCCCGCGCGGTCGCTCAACTCGCCCCACGATCCGCCGGCGGCCCGGTGGGCAACGATCAGGGCATCGATGACGCCCTCGATCCGCGGCTGCAGCCGCTCGGAGACGGCGATCAGCAGCTCGTGCAGCGTGGACATGGTCGCGGGGTCGCGCGAACCGTCCAGCTGCAGGCTTCCCGAGCGCAGGACGCTCACGGCCTGCATGAGGCTGTCACACCAGTCCTCCATCAGCAGACCGTCCATGCCGAGGTTCGGGTGGGCCGGTCGACGGATGTTGTCGTTCATCGGATCCTCCTCCATACTGTGCGAATATCGCATACCTGATGCTATGCGAAATCGATCAGGTTCGATAGTCCGCAGTTCCGTAGTTACGGAGTTGCGTACCTCACAGAGGCGGATCCGCGCGTCACCCTCGGTGAAATTCGCGCTGAAAAACTTGCCGGATCCTCGGCGCGCCTCCCCCAACCGTTTTTCGTAATGGAAAAGGGTTGGCCGCATGGAGGAGAGGAAGGCGGGACCCGGTCGCCCTCGGAAGGGCAACCGCGCGCCGACCGTCGCGGCCAAGTTTCCACTTGACCACTGGCCGGTCTACGAGGCCTGCGCGAAGGAGCTTGGCCTCCCCCTCGGCGACTTTGTGGCCCTGTGTATGGCGGAGCTGTTCGCCAGCCGGGCCCAGAGTGGCGCCGAGCGCGATCACTTCGCGATCCCCGATTACATCGCGGTGCAGCTCGCCGCGCGGCACGAGCAGTCGGCCCAGGCCGATCTGCTCGCCCACGTAGCAGAGGAGGCGACGCGGGCAGCCTGACGCCACCACAACTCCATACAACGCACGAGGCCCGCCACTAGGACGGGCCTCCGAAGTCCAAACCTTCGCGCCGATGAGCTTGCCGGCCTAAGCGCGAGGGCTGAACCAACGACCCCTCAGGAGGGGCCTTCGCTATGCCCAGGATCGCACGATCCACCCCAGTTTGTGCAACCCCACCCGCCGTAGAGCGAGTCGTACGGTGACCGGCGCGGCCGCTCAGCTCGCCGCGGCGGAGTACTGGCGGGACATTGATCCGCCGAAGCTGCGCCACCTCCGACTCGTCGGTGAGCGTGAGCGCTCGGTACTCCCCCGCTGGCAGCGCCGGTCAGCCTGGACCCCGCTTGCCGAGGACGGCGCCTACAGTCGGGTCCCGGCCTGGCAGTCCCGGCCCCACTTCCTGGAGGTCGTCGTACCGTTCGTCATCGAGATCCGGCCCGACGTCCTCGCCGCCCACCATGTCAGTCCGGACACGTTCCGCCGCTGGGTGTGGGCGGAGTCGATGTTCGCCGACTACTGGACTGGCCGCCGGATCATCCGGCGGCCGCGGACGGTCGGGCTGGTCGCCGAGATGCACGAGCGGACCGTCCAGCGCTGCCGGGCCGCCGCCCGCGAGCTCGGGATCTACGTCGACGTCGTCAAAGGCCGCATGCTGACCCTTGGTGAGGTGCTGCACGCCCGGTTCTCCGGATCACCGCAGCGCGGCCTGGCGAATGAGTCGGCGTTTCAGGTGCCGAAGTGGGTACGGCGGCACCTGCAGCCTGTGGAATCTGTGGACAACTCGAAGGGTCATCTCAGGCTTGTTGTGGACTCTGCCACCCCTTCCAGTGGAGTTGCTCGCAGAGCATCTCAGCTCACCGGATCCTGTGGTTCCCTCACGGGCCAGGGGAAGAAGGAGCCGACTTCGTCGGCGCAGCGACACGAGCGAGTCGACTCCCCCGGCTTTAAACTCGCCCTCGCCGTCCGGAAGGCCCTCCCCTGGGCCCGCAGAGAGGCCCCTGGTCGCCTTTCACGGCTTCTGGAGAGGTACGCGTCCTCCCCGTACCGCTGGACGGCTCAGGACGTCGTACAGCACCTCGACGCGGTAAACCGCGCCCGGCGCCGACGACCGGTCGACCCGGACGACGTCGATTGCCCGTTCGGGCTGCTGGCCTGGTACTTCCGCGACGACGAACGCCGTCCCCTCGACCCGGTCGAGCACCACCCTCGCCTCGGCGAGTTCCTGTGGATCGAGCGCCGCAACGCGGCCGCCCGGTTGCACCGGGAGCTGGCCGAGGACCAGGCCGCCCGCCGCGCCCAGAAGGAGCGCGGCGGCTGCGGCAGCCCCGGCGGCTGCCCGGTGTGCTGAGACGTAGCTCCGCACATGCGGAGCTACGCATCTACGGAGTTGCGGAGTTGCGGCTTTCACGGCGGCGAGTGCCGCCCGTGCGCGCCAGCTCCTGACCGACCCGAGCGGCCAGAGCCTCGTCGTGCTGCATCAGATCCAGCAGCACGCGGAACACCTCGGCCCCAGCGATCCGGGGAAGCTGGAGCTCCTCGGCGAACCGCTGGGCCCATCGGGTGAGGCGCTGGTGCTCAATTGGCTGGAGCTCCACCGTGACCTTCACCGGCCGTACGCGGAGCGTCTGCCCCGGCTGTGGCGCGGGCGTGGAGGCAGTGGCCGCCGCCTGGTCCTCACCCGAGCCAGCAGCCGGCGGCTGGCTCCTGGCCGCCAGGAGCGCCTCCTGACGGGCGGCGCGTTCCCTGAGCTCATCACTCTTCGATTTCGTCACGCTGCCACCTTCCACTCGTCGCGCAGCTCCTCGGCGACCTCGGCGAACGCGGGATCCTTTGCGGGAACCGGCTCGCCGAACGCCTGGGAGTAGAGCTCCAGCCGCGGAACCGCCTGCCTCATCACCCGGTGGCCCGCGGTCTTCACCCGCTCGCGGTAGACCCCGGTACTGGCCGCGTTGGCGACCGTGCGGTTCAGCAGCACCGCCACGAGGCGCTCGACGTCGTGGAATGGGTCGGTGGCGTCAACCGCTCGCCATACCGCGGCGAGCCGGCGGTACTCGATCGGTGTCGGTGCCATCGGTACCAGTACGTCGGTGGCCACGCGGAGGATCGATGCCACGATGCCCTCGCGTTCTTCCAACGGTGGCGAGTCGATCACGACTACGTCGAACTTGTCGGGATCGACCACGCCCCACAGCTGCCGGTGGAGCATGTTCGAGGGGAGCCCGAGCACGGGCAAGTTCCAGCCCGCCAGCCCGTGCCACTCCAAGGTCGACCCCTGCGGGTCGGCATCGACCACGCACACCCGCAGCCCCAGCGCGGCGAGCGCATGGGCAACGAAGGCGGCGCAGGTCGTCTTCGCGGAACCGCCTTTGAGGTTCACAAACGCGAGGACTCTCGTCATGCGGGGCAGACTACGCCCCCGCAGCTACGGACGCCCGCAGCTCCGTAGCTGCGTACCTACGGAGTTGCGGACCTCATCCGGTCGGTTACACCGGCAGGCCGACATGGTCGGCCAGCACGCCGAGCGGCTCGGCGTACGCCCGCCGGCGGTACTCGACCAGGTCGCGCACAACACCGCGCGCGTAGCCCTGGTGCTTGAGCCACTCCGGCGCAGCGTCGCGCAGGTCGAGCAACCGCCCGATCGCCGCCGGATGGTCACCGGAGGCCACGTGCGCGGCCGCGAGGTCGAGCTGGTGGCGGTGGCGGTTGTTCACGGTCGGCACCGTCGACGGCGAGATCCGCCCCGCGAGCTCGATCCCCTTGCCGTGGTCGCCAACGAGAATCGCGTTTTCAACGCTCTTGTAGCCGACCACGGTCTCACCGAACCCGCGGACCGGCGGCGGCGCCCAGCCCTCGGCCGGACGGTCCCCGCCGAGCTTCGCGGCCGCGCTCCGGGCCTGCCGCATGTACGCCTCCGCGTCGTCGGTCCGTGCATCGCGTACCGCGGCCGCCGACGCCCGGCACATCAGCCAGCCCCAGGTCGCCAGCTGATACGACGGGGGAGCGGACAGCTTCGGCTCGATCCGGTCCGCCGTCGCGAGCGCGAGCGCCTCGACCTCCCGGAACCGCCGCTGCAGCAGCATCGCCCAACACTGAATGCTCGCGGCCCAGACCTCCACGAGCTCGTCGGAGATCTCGCGCGCCACCACGGCCGCCTTGTCCAGCGCGTGATTGGCCAGGTCGAGCCGCCGCAGCTGAGTCAACGCCTGCGCCGTGTACAGGTACGCCTGCGCCAGCGGACGCGCCTCGCCGCCGGCGTACAGGATCCGCGCCTCATCCAGAAGAACCGGGATCGACTCCAGTACGTCGTCGTACCGGTCTTCGGTGTACAGACGTTCGGTGTACCGCAGCGTCGACTGCCACGCCTCTACGGTCACGTCCTCGGCCGGCGCCTCGAGCTCGATCCCGATCGGGGGAGTGAGGGCACGGCGTACCCCCATCAGCCCATCCGGCTCGACGTCGGCGCGGATCACCGACGTACCGGTCGACGGGATCAGCAGATCCGTTGTCGACACACCCAACGCCTGCGCAAGCGCCCGCAGAGTCGCCGGGCGACCGGCCCGCTTCCCGTTCTCGATCGCCTTCACGGCACCGAGCGAAAGGCCGGCGGCCTCCGCCAGCTGCTCCTGCGTGAGCTCGCGCCGGTACCTGACGCGGCGCACAGCTTCACCAGTGTTCGGGGTATCGTTGGCCATCTGGGGCGTACCTCCTGGAAGACTTCAGCACCTTCCACGGTACGCCCCTCAACTATGCCAGGTGCACGGAACGTCGACCTTCCGTCACCCGCCGACGAAACGGCTACGTTTCGTGCCTGGCGTCCACGTTCTGTAACGCCAGATGATCCCCGGTATGACGCATCCCGCCCCGAGTCGTAACGCTGTGCTGATGGCTCAGCACGCGCTCACCGAGCACGAGCTGGCCGGGTTCATCCTCGCTTCCGAGGACGAACCCGACTGCGAGACCGACGAGGACCCGGACGAAGTCCGGCGGCGCGCTCATCCGTAAGCGGCCAGGGCGCCGGTGACTCTCCACATCGAACGTCCCGGCGCCTTGGCCTCTCCAGACCAACTCCACGGGGAACCCATGAAAGCCGCAGACGACACACGTCCCGCAGCGCCGAACGCGCTGCAGGGCCTGACACGAGTCCAGGTGTGGCTCGACGCCCACCTGATCTCCGACTGGACCGGCCCGGCCGACGTCGCACAGCGCCTCGCCGATCGGCAGCGCCGCGACCACGCGCACGCCGGCACTGTCGTCTGCGAACCAGTCCGCCCGGACGAGAACGGCCGGACGTGACCGAGGCCGCGATCCTCACCGAAGTCCGCCGAATCCTTGATCAGCGGCTCCCGGCCGAGGCGACCATCCGGGCCATTCGCCACCTGGTCGCCCCGCCGCGCGAGCCACGACCCATCGAGCGGACAGACCGCGGCTGGCCCGTCATGCGCCCGGCCGAAGCGCGGGAACGCGCGGAGCTCCCATGACGCCCCAGCAAACTTCGCCGAGGATCGGCGAGTACGAGACCTGCAACGCGACCAAGGACGGCGTGCGCTGCGTCCTGCGCGCCGGACACGAGCACGAGGGGTACAGCGGCCGCGACCACATCGGCCACAACCCAGCAACCCACCTGTCGCGAATCTGGGCAGCAGCCCCAGCCCACCCCAAGACCGGCGACGCCTGACCAGCACGCCGCGCCGGAGAAGGCCGGCGGCCGTCGTAGCTCCCCTGCGCGGCCGCCGGCCTTCCCCAATTTTTCGCGCTCGGGATCCCGAGCGGACTTTTCAGGTCGACGTGCGTCGAGCGGATCAAGGACAGCGCGTGCTGACGCCCGCGAAAGACCCCAGGGGCTCCGCCCCCGGACCCCCGCCCTTCCCTCCGAGAGGTCCACCCCGGGCAGCTCTCCCGCCGATCAGGTGGGCGATGCCACCACACCGGCAGGGGCCCTGTCCAGACTCGCTCCGCTGCGCTCCACTCGGCCTGCGGCAACTGGACAGAACCCCAACCGGCGCGGTCCCTGGAGGGCACCTGACCGACGGGAGAGCCACCCTCCTCCACAAGCTCACCCATGTACCCAAAACCCCTGCAGCGCAAGGCGAAACGTGGAGCGGGGAGAGACCGTGGGTGTCGCGTCCTGCACCACAGTCCCTCCCCGAGCGGGAGGGGTCAGGCGTGCGAGCGGGGCCCGACGCGAGGCAAGTGCTCGCCGCGCCGGGTGATGATCCGGTCGTTCCGGTCCCAGGTCGTCCCGCAGCGGCTGCACTGCTCGCCGCCGTCAGCGATCGCGCTCGTGATCACGTCGGCCGGGCATTCGCACGGGTGCTCGCCGACCAGGTGCGCGAACAGGTAGGCGTCCGCGTCGTCCTCGTCCTTGCCGAGGAATTCCGCCCCGCAGGCGCACACGCTGACGAACATGCCGTCCCGGTAGGGCTGCGGGTCCGGCGTGACGTCGCGGTGCTGCGGGATCTCCTCGGCCTCTGCCTCGTCCAGGGTCTGGAGCTTCCGGCCCGTCGAAGCGAGCAGCTCGGCGACAACCTCGCATACGTCGCCGCCGTTCCAGGGGCCCGGCTGGTTCATGAACTCGGCGATCGCGTCGAGCGCCTGAGCATCAGTCATCTTCGGCATTGCTGTTCCAATCCGTGAGTGGTGGGGGGAGGGGCGGCCGGGCCCGGGGTCTCAAGTCGCAGGCTCGGCCGCCGATTCAGGGGTGGTCAGGCGTCGGCGTGCCGCCGGGCGTGGACCAGGTCGGCGCCGGAGCCGTCGTGCTCGGCATCCCAGCCACATGGGCAGTCCTCGTGGGGGACCAGGACCACCCGAGGGTCGTTCCACTGGTCCTCGCCCACGAAGACCTCGCCGCCGCAGAGTCCGCACTGCAGGTCGAATCCGCGGGCACGGCTGATGTAGTCGCTTTCGCCCTGGGCGCTGACCGTGTACAGGTGGCCGCCCGGAGTCGCGTCGTCCGGCAGGTCGACGGTGATGTCCAGTTGCCCGTCCGGCCGGGACACGACGCTCAGGACCCGGCGGTTCATCGCCAGGGCGGTCCCGTGCTTCCGCGAGAAGTACATGGCGTTCACTCGATCTCCGCTGTTCATGTCTATAACTATAGACACTCTTGAGATAGATGTCTATAGCTGTAGACACCTTATTTTATGTGGGTTTCGGTGTCTATAGCTGTAGACATTCGGCTCTGATGTGTCTATAGTAGTAGACACAAGAGAGGGTCCGTACTTACGGACTTACGGAGTGGAGACAGCGATGGAGATGCACGAAGTCGAGAAGCGGATCGAGGACCTGATCCTGGAATCCGACCGGGCCCAGGCCAACGTCTGGGTTCTGGAGGACCAGGACAACCCGGCAGGCGCGCAGCGGCTGCGGGAGCGGGGCGCGGAGGCGTACCGCGAGGCGGTCGCGCTGGCCAAGGAGCACGGCCTCGACTGGTTCGACAACGACGAGGACGAGGACCGCGCCGAGGACCTGGACGACGACGAGGACGCGGACGTGCAGGAGTGGCCGCACCGATGAAGGGCCACCAGCTCGACCTGTTCGAGCAGGTCGCAGCGGCCGAGGTTCACGCCTCGGCCGCCGGGCCCGCCGAACCCATGGTCACCATCCACGTTTCGATCCGCGCCAAGCGCCAGGAGCCACGCGCGACGTACCGGTTCCCCGCCGGTCAGCACGACCTGGAGCGGTGGGACACCGTCGACCCGGCGGCCGCGCAGCACTACAACGTCCAGCTGATCCCGGGCGGACCGTTCATGTCCAGCGTCCAGGCGTGCCAGAACGGCGTACACACCGACTGCCGCAGCGGCAACCACGACGGGTGCCCGTTCCGGCCGGGCCGGACCCACGAGCACGGCTTGGCGATCGGCGCCGAGTTCCTCGAACGCCGCGACGAGCACGGACACTGGCGGGTCGTCTGCGACGAGTACGACCGCGCGATCCAGCTGCTTCCGCGCCACGTCTGGTTCTGCGCGTGTGAGTGCCACGTCGACCTGTTCGCCGACGAGTCCGGCCGATGACGGACCTGCGGCAAGGACTCGAACCCGCCGCCGAACCCGCGCCGGGCGAGCTCGCGCTAGAGCCGATCCGCTGCGTCTGGTCGGGCTGCGAGGGGCTGACGTTCCCCGACCGAACCGCCAGGACTTACCACGGGCTCGAGGTACACGCCCTGCAGGCGCTCGCCCTGATCCACCAGCCGAACCCCGACCTGTTCAAGCCGAAGCCGTCTCCGGAGCCCGTCGCCGAGCTCCCGTTCGATTGGAGCCACCAGTGACCGACCTACAGCTGTCCCTGTTCGACGTCGGAGCGATGGACGAGGCTGAGCGGCAGCAGGCCGACTGGGTCAAGTGGCTGCAGGACGACCGTGGCCGCTGGTGCTGCCCGGCGTGTGGCGACGTCGAGGCCTGCGCCGACGAGCTGCACGCCCGGCACGGCTGGCAGACCGATCTGTCCGTGATCGGCCACCCGTACGCGGTGAACTTCCCGGGACGGTACGAGGAAGGCGGGTACTCCGGGAACGGCGGCCGCTGCGGCAAGCTCCGGCTTGAGTGGCTCATCGAGCACTACGGCCAGTGGCCCCCGCCGCCCGTCACGGGCAATCCCGGACTCGGCTGACACCCGCTCCGATAGCCTGGCTGGCTGACTCCGAGGTTCGAGTCCTCGGCAGGCACGCACACACCAACCGACCTGCCCCCGCCGTACCCCGGCGGGATCTACCTCGAGGAGGAACCCGTGGCCGACACCCCGGATCCGCTGGCCGACGTCCGCAGTACGCGAGTTGAGCGGGACGCCGCACTGGCCCTGGTCGACCAGAAGACCGAGGCGTGGAAAGCCGCAATCCGCCAGGCGGCCGGCGCCGGCGTACCGCGGACCGAGATCGTGAAGGCCGCCGGCGTCAACCGGGCGCGCGTGTACGCGATCCTGGACGAGACGAAGGACGCGGACCAGTGACCGCCGCCGCCGGGCACCAGCACCGAAGCATCCAGGGCGAGGGGGAGATCGTGGGGGAGCACGAATGGACCGAACACGACGACGGCTACCAGTTCTGCGGCCGCTGCGGGCTGTTCGAGTGGCTGGCCGAGCTCGGGAGCAAGTGCAGCGGCGTGCAGGGAGTCGCCGCCGAGGCCGAGGGCTGGAGCGCCGCGCTGTGAGCGCCGCCGCCTTCGAGGACCTCCTGGAGCAGCGCGACCGCGCGTCGGCCGCTGGCGACCTGTCGGAGACGCTCACGCTGGACACCCAGCTCGAAGACGCAGGCGCGGCCGCCGACGTCCGCGAGACCTGCCACGACTGCCAGAGCTGGTCCGATCACGCGCACCACCCGCACACCGGCAGCCGGATCACTCTGGACGAGTACGCCGCCCACTGTGCCGCGCGCCCGGCGATCTACGGGCCCGCCGTGATCACCGACTGGCGCCGCCGCTGACGGCCCGGCCGAGGCCGGTCGTGTCAAGCCCTCAGCGCGCGCAGGTTCGTGCGAAACGCCTGCAACAACGTGCAAAACGGGTGTTCGCGGCCGCGCAGGGCGGGTTACCCTCCGACAGGTGAACGGGGCCGACAGCAACTTTCCGCACAACCCACCAGGGCCAGGTCCTCGACCTGGCCCGCCCGCCGGACCGCCACCGGGGCAGGTCCCCGCGCGGCCGCCGGTTCCGCTGCAGCGGCCGCAGACTCCCGGGGATCCGGGCGCGGTCCCTGCCGTCCCGCCGCCGAACGCCCCGCAGCCGCTACCGCCACGACCCGCCGCGATCATCCCGCCGCAGCTGGAGAAGCTGACCGGCGCTGTTCGCAGGGTCAAGCCCTCGGCGTGGGTCGAGCTCAGCCTCGCCTTTCCCTGGCTGTGGTGGTCGTGGCTGTCGGTCCAGTTCCTCGGCGTCCCGTGGCGCGGGTTCTACTGGATTGCCATGGCGATCTGGGCAGCAACTGCCGTCCTGGTCGTCGCGTACCCGCGCGCCGAGGAGATCATCGCCTGGCGGGTGTACCACCTCCGGCCGCCGTCCGCGGGCTGGGAGTCGCAACGGCTCGGCCCGGCGTGGTGGGCGGTCTGCACTGCCGCTGGCGTCGATCCCAACGCCTATCGCGTCTGGGTGCACGAGGGCATGGAGGCCTCCGCGCCGATCACCGCCGGGTCGACGGTCGCGGTCACTCACTGGGCGCTGTACACGCTGCCTCCGCGCCACCTGGAGGCCGCGCTGGCGCACGAGCTCGCGCACCACCTCGCCATGCCCCGCGCGCTGTCCGTGCTGCTGTACTGGTTCACGCTGCCCGCGAGGCTGATGGGCAAGACGATCATGTTCTGCCTGCGGCATCACGTGCTGTCGATCCTGGCGAAACTGATCATCGGGTTCCTGCTGATCGGCGTCCTCGGCGTGTGGTTCTTCCTCGGCTGGTCGTACTACATCGCGTTCATGCTGTCGCCGTTCCTCGCGCCGTTCGTCGTACCGTGGGCCGCCCGCACCCAGGAGCGACTCGCCGACCGAACCGCGGCCGAGCTCGGATACGGCGTACTGCTCGCCGAGATCCTTACCGGCAGGGAACACCAGCGGGCCCAGAACTGGCACACCGTCCAGCGTCCGGGCCTGAAAGGCTCACAGCCGCTCGATTCGGCCCGCCTGCGGGCCCTGGAGAAGTACCTCACGGCGATGCCGCAAAGCGCACACCAGCCGCGCTACTAGGTGGCTCTCTCGTCGGTCAGGTGCCCCGCCAGGGACCGCTCCGGGTGCTCGGTGTCCAGTGTCCCGAAGGGCCGCAGGTCTGGACGCCGGGCGGCCGGTGTGGTGGCATCGCCCACCTGATCGGCGGGAGAGCTGCCCGGGGTGGACCTCTCGGAGGGAAGGGCGGGGGTCCGGGGGGCGGAGCCCCTGGCCTATCCCTCGGCCGAGCGTCCGGCGTGGATCACGACCACGGTCACCGTGCTGTCGTTGACGTCGTAGAGCACCCGGTACCGGCCGGACCGCAGCCGCCGGCGGTCCGGCGTACCGTACTCCGCCGTCCCGGACGGACGTGGATCGTCGGCGAGCAGGTCGACGGACGCGAACAGCTGCGCGAGGCCGTCCGGGTCGTCCTTCAGGAACCCGGCGGCCTGGTCCAGCGCGCGCTCGCTCCAGATGACTTCGTACGTCACGCCTCAGCCAGGCCCAGCCGCTCGCGTGCCTCGCGGTGGGGGACCGTGCGCAACGTCCCGGCCTGCTTGTCCAGGTCGTACTGGGCGAACGCCAACGCGTCCTCCAGCTCCTCCAACTCCTGCGCGGAGATGATCACCGCGGCCGCCTGGCCGTGGTCGGTGATCGTCGTCCGCTCGCGGCGAGCACTCGCCTGACGGACCAGCCGTCCGAAGTGCATCCGGGCCTCAGTGATGGGCAGCACGTCACTCATGCGCACAACTGTACTCTTCTGCGCTCTTTCTGGCTGCTGAGCGGGCCCGGTCCGGCGGACCGCGCTCAGGCAGATCTCGGCCTACCCTGTTTAGTTACATATCGTTTCGTTACGTATCAAAGAAACGAAACGATAACGTAATGAAACGAAGTGATACGGAAGTGGTAGACTGGGGTCATGCCGAACCGAGAGCAGCTGGAGCAGTTCCTCGCCGAGACGAACCTGACCCTTGACCAGATCGCGCGGGCGTACGCCGCCATCGACGTCTGGAACGCGAACCCGGGCGGGTCCTCGTGGCCGCCGGTCCCGCCGCCGACCGCGCCCGAGCTCGTGCGGATGCACGCCGCACTCGAGGCGCCCGACGCCGACGCCGCGCTCGTGGAGATGTGCGGTCCGCCGGACCCGACGCTGTCGAGCCCCGAGCAGGACGCGAACAACCGGGACCTGCTGGCCGGGATTCGCCAGGCGCTGGGGGTGGACTGAGATGGCCAACAGCACCGACGAGGCGGCCGCCGGCGTCATCGCCGACGAGACGGGGGAGCGGTTCGTCCTCTGCGAGTTCCCGGGATGCACGAACCGGATCCCGTACAACGGGCGCGGGCGGCCGCCGAAGTACTGCCAGCTGGTCGTCGGCGGGGTGAAGCACACCCGGGTTGCTGCCTTCCGGCAGGAGCGCGGCGACGAGCCCGCGCAGCCGGACGGTACGCCGGAGACGGGCGCGGCCGCTCGGCCGGTCACGACGGCGCGCGTGACGCTGGCGTCCCTGCTGCAGCAGCTCCAGGACGTCTCCGGGGTCCACGAGGCGCGCATGGCCGCGCTGACGGCCCGGGTCGTGGAAGCTGTCTCCGCCGTCGCCGATCCGGACAAGGCGATCAGCGAGGTCACGAGCGCCGAGCGAATCGCCCGTGCGGCGATCGATGAGGCCGAGGCCGAACGGGACGCGGCTGTAGCCGCACAGCGCGCCGCCGAGGCCGCCGCCGAAACCGCGACCGCTGGCCAGGCCGACGCCGAGGAGATCACCGAGGAGGCGCTGGCCCGGGCGGAGGAAGCCGAGACCCAGGCCGAGCAGGCCCGGACAGCCGCCGCGCAGATCCAGCAGGAGGCGCAGGCCGCGACCGAGCAGGCCCACGCCGAGCGCGACGCTGCGACCGAGGCCCGGCAGGCCGCCGATGCCGCGCGCGACCTGGCGGTCGGCGAACTGGCCGAGGTACGGCGGGAGCTAGAGCGCGCCGAGTCCGCCCGGGCGGCCGGCGAGCAGCTGCAGCGCGAGACCGCCGCCGAGCGTGACCAGCTCGCGCGCCAGCTGGCCGCCGTGACAGCCGAGCGCGACGGACTCGCCGGGCAGGTCGAGCAGCTACGTCCCGCGCTGCAGGAGCAGACAACCCGGGCCGGGACGGCAGAGAAGGCTGCCAGCCGGGCCGAGGGACGAGTGGAGCAACTCACGGGCCAGGTCGCCGAGCTGCAGGCCCAGCTGGCCACCGTCACCACGGATCGCGACACCGCCCGGGCCGAGACCGGCGCTGTACGGGCCGAGCTCGCGGCCACGAACGCCCGCGCCGAGACGGCCGCCGACGCGGCCCAGCAGCGGCTGCAGGACCAGGCCGCACGGTACGCGGCCGAAGTCCAGGCGCTCCGGGCCCAGCTCGGCGACGCCGCGCCGCCCGCCACGGGGAACCTGTTCGCCGCCGAGGCCGGGCCGGACGCCCCGAGGCGGCCGAGGGGCAAGCGATGACCGGCCCGGTGGGACGGCAGAAGCAGCGGTACCGCGGCTCCCGGCTACCGGTCGGCACCATCGTGGTCGACCGGAGCAGCAGGCGCGGGAACCCCTTCCGCGTCGAAGAGATCCTGGGCAATGGCGAGGCCGCCGACGAGCCCGAGGCCCGGGCGATCGCGGTACGCCGGTACGCCGACTGGCTCGACGGAACGGGCCCGCAGCGCCTCCCGGTCACCAAGTCGCGCACCGTGGACAGGGACTGGATCAACGCCCACATGGGCGAGCTGATCGGCCACGACCTGGCGTGCACGTGCCCGGTCGACGGGCTGCCATGTCACCGCGACGTACTGCTGGCGCGCGCGGCCCTGCTCGCGCTCGAGCAAGGCCAGGCCCCGGGTGTCGGTGCTGCCCGGCACGCTTGGCTGCGTACCGCAGTCGAGCAGTGACAGAACCAACCAACAGAAGGAGTGAACGAAGTGTCCACAGGAAGCAACGACCACAACCACGGCGCAGGATTCCAGGCGCTGGCGGATCCGCTCGGCCGCCCCGTCGACGGGCTGCTGATGAGCGAGTTCATCGGATCCGCGTTCGATGGATGTACCGCGTGCCAGGACGCGCAGCTGACGCTGTTGATCGAGGACCCCGCGACGTCGGCGCGCGTGGTCGAGCTCGCGTGCGTGGCGGTTCAAGGGAAGTTCGGCGGACTGCCGGACGGAATGACCGATCCGGCCGCGGCCGGTCCGGCGGCACCCGAGTTCCGGCAGCTCGCGCGCGCCGGACTGGACGCCCGCAACGACGCGATGTTTCAGGAGTGCGCGCGGATGACGACCACGCAGCGGCGAGCAGCGGTGAACACCGCCGCCGACGTCCTGGTGGGCATGATGAGCATGCCGGACATCACCGGTCAGGCCCTCCACGGCACGGAGTGGTGACGATGGACGCGACCACGAAGCCCGACCCGGTACCGGAGTCGTACGGGCCGATCCAGGCCGTTCGCCGCCTCGGCCTGGCCGGGTGGCAGTTCACCGCCGCCCAGCGCCGAGGACTCATCGGACCGCCCGGCAGCGACGGCCGATGGACCGGCGCCGAGATCGACGCGGCCGCCGCCAAGGTCGCGGAGATCGTCGCGGTAGTGGGCGACCAGGCGCCGATCGGCGCCAACCGCTCGGCCGAGCGGATGAGCCAACGCCTCGGGTTCGACATTGCCGCCGACGAGGTGGACGCGCTCGCAGAGCGCGGGTTGCTGGCCGAGGCCGGCGAGTACAAGGGCTGGCCGCTGTACGACGTACACGACCTGGACCAAGCCGCCGACGAGCACACGGACCTGATCCGCGAACTCGCGGGCGAGCGGGTCGCGTGGATGACCGCGAGCCTGCACCCGGCGGAAGCTGCTCGCGAGCTCGGGTGGTCCGCGGACGAGCTGGGCCGGGTCGCCAAACAGCGCAGCCTGACGACCGGGAGATTCGGCCGGTACGCCCGAGCCGACGTCGAGGCCCTCGCCACCGACGAGGATCTCGCCGAGCAGCTCCGCGGGGACAGGCTCCTCGGCCCGGACCAGGCCGCCGTACACCTGGAGATCCGGCGGACCGACTTCGACTACTGCGTAGCCGCCGGATGGATCGCCCCGGCTAGGTACGCAGACAGCAAGATCGGCCGAGCTCACATCGAGATCCCGCTCTACCGCGTGCGCGACGTCGAGGATCTCCGCGACGTACCCGGCGTGGACTGGGAAGACGTCCGCGCCACCCCCGCGGGCAAGCCGTCGCCGCTGCGGAAGCTGGCGAAGCTTCCGGCCGAGCGCGCCACGCTCGTACGCGAGTTCGCCGACGAGCTCGGCAACGAGTTCGGCGTGAAAGTTGCCGCGAGCTACAACTACCGGGCCGACACCTGGACCCTCTCCTGGCAGCCCAACGCGGCCGGCGAACCCACGACCGCGGTTGCGCACGCCGCCCTGATCGCGGACGCCGCGCTCGGCCGGCACGCGCGCACGATCCGGCTCCGCCTGGACGACGCGCCGGAAGCCGAGGAACACGACGCCTGACCCAGGAACGATGAACACCGGCGGCCGGGACCGCCTGTAACGGCCCCGGCCTCTCGCCACCCTACGAGAGGACCAGACGATGACCGACCAACTGCCCACGACGATCTACCTCGTACAAGTCACCCACCCCGAGACCGCCGATCGCCACCACCGCGGGACGCAGGTCCTGACGCCCGCGTACTACCTGCAGGACAGTGCTCAGGCGGCCGCCGAGGAGTGGAACACCCGCGCGCAGGCCAAGGGCTCCGGACGTACGTACCACGTCCAGCCGGTCCAGATGACGATGTGAAGGGCAACCAACGATGAGCACCCCGAAGACCTACCGCGACCACGGCGCCACCGGCCCCCAGGCCGACCTGCCGGTGTGGGACGACACGACCGACCACGGCCGGATCACCCGCACCCTGTACGCGACCAACTGGCCAACGGACGTCAGCGTCACCCTCGCCGGGTACATCACCGCCCAGTCCCTGCAGGCGTCCGAACACGGGATCCACGACGGACCCAGCGCCGACACCTCCGCGGGGATCGCACGGGCGCTGCTCGACCTGGAGGCCGAGCTCGCGCGGCGCGCCGACGCCGGGATGGTTCGTCCATGACCAGCAGTGGCCGCCGTACCGCGCTGATCGTTCTTGGGCTGTGGATGCTTGCCCTCGGCATCCCGGCCCTGCTGATCCGGGGCCTGCACGGCTGGACGGTGTGGGGCATCCCGGGACCAGCGCTGTACGCCGTGGTGATCGTTGGCGGCCTGGCCGCCCTCGCGCTCGCCTGGCGCGCAAAACCGCGCTGACCTTCCAGGTACGACGAAGGGCCACGATCCCCGGCGGGTCGTGGCCCTTCGTACTGTCTGCCGATCGGCTAGAGTAAGTCCTGGCCGCGCACGCCGGCCGGACTCCTCCACCAGGAGGACAAGGGGCTCCGCCCCGCGTGCTCGACAGGCCGCCTCTCGCAGGCGGCCGTTGTCGTTCCGGGCCCCGGGAGGACCAACTGGTCCAGGAGCTCGGCGTCCCGGCGTACCGCCGCCGGACCGATCCCCGGCGGCAGCCGCACGATCGACAGCAGTCCGCGTAGCCGCTGGACCACGTCGACGTCGTACAGATCCGACCGAGTCGGCTCGTACCGACAACGTCGCATGCGCTGATCCCCCCTCTCCCTCGGGGAAGTATCGGCATCGTGGCGGCCGCCGTTACGGCAGGCCACTACCACCACCCCGGCGGGCCTAGGTGACTCCGCGCGCTCCAGGCTCCACAGTGCACGTATGCCAGCGAGCAAGCGCCGCAAGAAGGCGGCCGACAAGACGAGGCGTGAGCGGCAGGCTCAGCACGGCTCCCACCAGCCTGAACGGGCGTCCTCCGCGGCCGCCGGGCCGCCGATGCCCTGGTTCCCGATGCCCGACGAATCCGGGGACCTTCTGCACGGCGCGACCCTGATAGATCCATTGTCCGCGACCGTCCTCCAGCTCGCCGAAGCTTGGGGCGACCTCGCCCAGGACGCCCCTACCTGCCGCGGGCCGGTGCTGATCCACAGCACGGGCGCATTCGAGTGCCTCACGCTCTGCGGGACAGACGACGCCGCAGTACTCGGCACCTACCACGACGTCGACCGCTACACCGTGCCCTGCGACAGCGCACTGCGGTGGGATTTCACGATTCGCCGCCCCTGCGCCAGCTGCTTGGGGCGGGGCCTGTGACACCGGCTCGCAGCCCCCCTGCGATAACGACCTGTATCACCGGGACGCGGCCGCCGGCGGCCGCGGATCCACGCTCCGGGATCCACGACACGCCCGCCCGGGTCCGGACCACGACTTGCCCGTTATCACCGGGTGTCTGCCGACGTCCGGCGCCGCAGCGTCGGCGCTCGGTCCTACCGTGCTGGCATGGATCCGCTCATGCCGTCGACGTCCACCAGGTCGAGCACGTCGACCAGCTGGCGGCCGCAATGACCGCCGCCGCGCTCGCGATCGCCGAGCACCCGATCGCCGGCCAGGTCCGCGACTTCCTCGCCGATCAGGAGTTCGCCGGTAAGGCGGCCCACACCATCCGCGCGTACCGCGGGGATCTGGTCCAGCTGGCCGCCCACACCGACCAGGACGTGACCGGCGTCGACGCCGCAGTACTCCGGTCGTGGTCGGCGTCGATCGCCGACCTGCAGCAGTCGAGCCGCGCCCGCAAACAGGCCGCCGTCGCGGCCTTCCTCCGGTGGGCGGTACGCCACGAGCTGATCGAGGCGAACCCGATGGATCGGTTCGACCGGGTCGCCGTCCCGGAAGGGCTCCCGCGGCCGGTCGACCCGAAGCGGATCGAGCGCGTCATCGGTGTGATTCCGAAGGCGAAGGTTCGGGACCGGTTGCTGTTCGAATTCCTGCAGGCCGTCGGGTGCCGGGCGGCCGAGGCCCTCGGCGTGCACATCGAGGACCTGGACCTCACCCCCGGAAACGAGCACGTCCTGATCCACGGCAAGGGCGGCCGGATCCGGATCGTCCTCCTGGACGACCAGAAGCTGGTCAACCTGCTCCGCCGGTTCCTGCGGGCGACCGGCTGGACCCATGGCCCGCTGTTCCGCGCCGCCCGCAACTGGTCCGGGCGGCCGCTCACCTACTCCACCGTGCAGGAGCTGTGGGCGCGGTACCGCGAGCTGGCCGGCGAGCCGGAGCTCGAACTCCATCAGTTCAGGCACACCCACGCCACCGAGCTCAACAAGGACGGCGTCAGCCCCCGGACGATCCAGAAGCGCCTCGGGCACCGCAAGCTGCAGACGACCATGGTCTACGTCGACCACAGCGACGACCTCGCCGACGCCGAGCTGAGAGCCCGGCAGCGGCGCCGAGCGGCACCCGGCCGCTGACAGCTACAGCCGGCCGCGGTCTTCTGGGTCGGGCTGGCCACCGTTCGCGAGGCAGCGGACCACGACGTCGAACGGGTCGTACACGCCGAGCCGTTCGGCTTCCGTGGCCAGGAACGCGAGAGTGCCGGCCACGTGGATCCGGGTCAGGTGC